>NZ_LFZQ01000040.1:0-1410 GCF_001990725.1 Acinetobacter genomosp. 33YU
ATCAGGGCAACAACGCCCCATACAGAACAAAATTACTTAAGGAATACGACCATGAAAACCATCAAAACTTTCGTTGCAGTTGCCACTCTATCCATGATGTCTTTCGGTGCGTTTGCTCAGAGCGTCAGCGCTACCGCCTCCACCCTGGATCGTGCTGAAGCAAAAATTGCCGCACAGGCCGCTGAACAAGGTGCGTCATACAAAATCACCAGCGCTCAGTTCAATAACCGTGTCCACATGACGGCTGAACTGACCAAATAAGATGGTCGCAGAGGGAGCTGCCGAACAGGTCGCCGGAAGGCGGCCCGTTTCGCCCCTTAGCAGGAAAACCTTCAGGCCCCTTCGGGGCTTTTTTGCATCTATCATTTAACATAAAGCCATGATTGTACGCACCGCTAAAACGGCCTCAGGGCGTTTCTGACGGGAAACCGGCAAAACAGGCAACAAACCACCCGAAACCCCGCCAGAAACGCGCAGGCTCTGTTTTTACGGCATGCATGAGTATGCACGCAAGTGCATAGCGCGAAAATTCACGCCATTTAGCCAGGGTTAGTCCTGTTTCCACCGTTCTTCCCATCCGAAAACGGTGAACGGGGACGCAATTTATTGCGTGGCCGTGAAGCGTTGCCGGCGCAGCCGGAAAACCGGTTTTCATCACGTTCAGGAATCGGGTTCGTCGACGGCCGGCAATCACGTTAGGCAAGTCGCCGGACGACTCACCACACGATTCACCGGCGATTCGACTCGTGACTTGACTCTAGAGTCGCCAAGGTCAAAAAAACACCAAAATGACGATTCGACTCTAGAGTCAAGTCGTCATAAGTTACTGATAGTCTTAAGTGAGTCGTCGATGACTCTATGACAAGTCGTCGGCGATTCGTCTACGACTTGCCGACGACTTGGATTCACCTTACAGAAAGTAATACTGCGTAATTTAATAACCAACAACTAACTGATATTAATGGGTTATCTTCAAAATTTTAATTTTGCGTGGGGTGTGGGTATTTTTAGTGGTGAGGAGCGTTCAGAGATCTGACGATTTTTGGGAAGGTTCAGGAACTCCCCGGAATGGCCGGAGAGGAAAACTAAAGCATGACGGGGTCAGGATTTTTTCCAGAATTTCCACCATGGCGCCGGGGATTCAGTTAATTTTGCCTGGTGATTTTCAAGAAGGAGCATGGCCTGTTTCAGGCTGTCAATGTGCGAATCCTTGGACAAAAGTAAGGTGTTCAGGTGTTCAATCTCCTGTTTCAGATGACGAATCACCTGTTCACTCTGGTCAGCAGAGGCTGTATCACGCTGTTCAGAGACCTGTCCAGAATGGTGTTCACCCTTCAGTTGTTCAAAGGGACCAAAGACACGTAAAAGCTCTGAAGTATCTACCATTTTTGCATTACGTTCACCGCTACA
>NZ_LFZQ01000040.1:1446-1754 GCF_001990725.1 Acinetobacter genomosp. 33YU
TTAATTAACCTGTGCAGTGTTGTTCTACTCTTACCCGTCAGTCGGGCAGCCTCACTAATAGACACTCTGGCCATCAGTTACCATCCTGTAATGCATCCAGTCTCGAGGTCAGTGTACGGAAAAGATGCTCCGCATCATCGTGGAGTTTCTCACAAAGGTCGGCCTCAGCATCAAGATCAAGCTCGTTAAGCTTCTCCAGCAGGAGCAGAGACTGATTCTGGATGAATTTAGCCATGTTCAGCGCTGTTTTCTGTTGTTTCGTCATAAGAGGCCTCGGAGCGTCAGTGCTCAGTGTAAAACCAGTCTCT
>NZ_LFZQ01000041.1:0-1198 GCF_001990725.1 Acinetobacter genomosp. 33YU
CCTCGTGCGCTCTCCTGTTCCGACCCTGCCGTTTACCGGATACCTGTCCGCCTTTCTCCCTTCGGGAAGCGTGGCGCTTTCTCATAGCTCACGCTGTTGGTATCTCGGCCCGGTGTAGGTCGTTCGCTCCAAGCTGGGCTGTGTGCACGAACCCCCCGTTCAGCCCGACCGCTGCGCCTTATCCGGTAACTATCGTCTTGAGTCCAACCCGAAAAGACACGACTTATCGCCACTGGCAGCAGCCACTGGTAACTGGAATAGCAGAGCGATGATAATGCGGTCCGTACTACAGAGTTCTTGAAGTGATGCCCCAACTACGGCTACACTTAAAGGACAGGATTTGGTATCTGCGCTCTGCTGAAGCCAGTTACCTAGGTTAGGTAATCTGCCAGGATTAACTAACCTTCGAAAAACCACCTTGCCGGGTGGTTTTTTCGTTTCATGGAGGAAGATACGCTTTTCAAGCCGTCATCGTCAAGAAATGCAGAGACTAGAAAACGTCATTCTATAAGTCAAAATCGGGTATTTGCCCTTTTTTATAATCTGGCGAAATGACTTTCCTATATAAATTAAACACTTGTTTTTTTTGGTAGAAAAAATCATCCAAAGACTGACCAAATAAATAATCAACATCAATCTTCTTATTATTACATTTAAACTCGTCCAATCGGTTTATATCTTTAGGATATATATTCCCCGTAACCCACAAACGATGATGTATATTTTTGTTATCAGGGTTATTTGATTTGTAGTAGGAATTTATAATTGGCACTCTTGTTTTCATCCAAAGACTAACCTCCATCGAAGGTAAAGTCTTAACATTTTTGCACTCAACGATATAAATATCATCGTTAGTTTCCAATACAACATCAGCTTCGGCATGTTTACCGTTTATTTTATATTCTTTATTAATACGAACATTTCCATAACCATAGAAATTACAAATTTGAGAGGAAACAAAAAGCTCAAAAATATACCCCCTTAAATTTCCATTCTCTCCAGAGATAGACTCCAGATCTTTTACCATTTGAAGTAACTCATCAGGATGTCTTTCAATAGATAAAGTTCCCTGAATCACCTTCGATAGTCTGGCCAAGCTCTCATCGACCTTATTACCAAACGCATTAGCTATAGTTATAGCCAGAACCCCTTCACTCCTTAGCTTGTTGAAGGCATTCTTCTCAAAACGTCTAGCAAA
>NZ_LFZQ01000042.1:0-343 GCF_001990725.1 Acinetobacter genomosp. 33YU
GTTTGAGCGTTATCAGCGAAATGAAAAGGCACTGCTCGCTTCAATGCTTGAGATGTATGTTTCGGGCGTTTCGACACGTAAAGTTTCAAAGATTGTTGAAGAGCTATGTGGAAAATCTGTATCGAAATCTTTTGTTTCTAGCCTGACTGAGCAGTTAGACCCGATGGTCAACGAATGGCAGAACCGTTCACTCTCAGGTACGAATTATCCTTATCTGATGACTGATGTTCTCTACATAAAAGTCCGTGAGGACCATCGAGTGCTTTCTAAAAGCTGCCATATTGCGATCGGGATAACAGAAGGTGGCGACCGTGAAATCATTGGCTTCATGATTCAAAATGAA
>NZ_LFZQ01000043.1:0-2115 GCF_001990725.1 Acinetobacter genomosp. 33YU
ATTTATATTTTTGAAATAAAACTTTTTATTTCATCAAAACAATTGTCTGCTGTGTTTATTATTCCATTTTTCATGGATATTCCTATCCTTGAGTCGGATTCTCTATTGCAGCTAAGATAGACTTGTACCTTAGCTTTTTTTTCGTTGGTTGGATAAGTGTACTCTTCGTCACTCGCTGAGATGTTGTCTTTATTATTTTTGATTTTTTCGAAGAATTCTATTATGTATTCATATAACGCTCGAGTGCTTGCGTGTTCAATTATCAGATCTTCAATGGCACCTGGCTTGTCTTTTCCTGGCATTATAAAGAAAGAAATTTTTGTATTGCCATTCATAGCTATTTCGTTATGCGCGCTGGGGGTGGAGATTTGTAGTTCTCGCAATGTGGCAATTATTGATCTTTCTGTGTCAGTAAATGATGTATCAGCATCTAATATAATAAAAATGCTTTCTTTTTCATCGAAAGACTCAATGTTTTTGAATGCTCTAAGTGCTTGTTTTAATTTTGATTTTCCATTTATCTTCTCGACAAAAACATCGGTAATGCCTTGTATTTCAAGTAGGTTGCATAGAAAATGAAAATCATCATCACCCTCAACAAAAATGATCTTCTTGCTATTGTTTATGTTTTTCATTATCTGACCTCCCAGTCGTTCTCTACCGAGTAGGAAAAATCATTCATATTGAATTGTACGGCTGTTGGTTTTAGGGAGTTCTTTTCTCTTCCTAGTCTAATGTAAGCGATGTCTTCATTTTTGCTATCTATTTCGTTTATTGCTCGTATCACATCTTGACTATGAGTTGTTGCAAATATTTGATTGTTGTTTTGTTTTGCAGATGAAATTAATGATTTTATTATGTCTTTAATTACTGAGTAATGTATTCCGTTCTCGATTTCATCAATAAGAATAATTGAGTTTTCCTGTACCAATACTGAGCTAATGAAAGATAATGCTCGACTGATACCCTCGCCAAGCATTGATATTTCATTTAGCTCGCTAAAGCCAATGTCTAAATATATTTCCTTGTTGTTACCTATTGCAGATATTGCTATATCTACAATTCTGTCATCTATTTTTCTTAAGTTTTCTAATATATCTTTTTTTCTTTTTTGTGTTAGTAGATTTGATACATTTGTAATTGTTGCCTCTTTGTTTATCTTTCTGGATGTTGTTATTATCGTTGCTGTCTTAAATTTATAATTAACCCCATCTCTTTCGTTTTTTATTTCTGATTTTATTTCTACGCCATCTTCTTTCAATTGCATAGAGAAAAGCTTATTGGAAACTCTGCTTTTTGCATTGGGTGTCTCGGTCACGTTTATTTTTAACGAGTTTACTGTGGCCTGAGAACCGATAGTTTGACGAGGTATGTTTTGGTTAGATAGTACGGTGTCAACGTTTAGAGATAAACTTGATTCTAGTCTCTGATTTGTTTCTGTTTCATATGTTTGTGTTACTTCAGAGCGTTCATCTCGAATGACTATGGACATCTTTTGTGATGTGTCCATGTCGTGAAAGTAACTAACCCAAAATGGCTTGTTTTTGTTTATTTCTGCCATTTCTTTTCTGAATGCTTGAATGTTTAACAAGACGGCTGGGTTTTTTACATCATAAAAACAAAATATAGCATCCAGTATAGAGGTTTTCCCGTAGTTGTTTTTCCCAGCTATGATATTTAAAGTCTTTAATTGCTTTAGATGTAGCTCATTGAAGCATTTGAAATTCTTTAAACTTATTTCCTTTATCATGATAGCCTCTGTTCGTGTTTTTGTTATATGCCATACGATTTGTTAGTGCCTTAATAAAATGTACAGCTTTCATTGTGATTAGCTAGACTTTATGTCAAAGATTAACTTTGATTGCTTGTGTTTTAATCGATTTTTTTTACTTTCTTCTTGAGATTATCTGGCAGCAGCCGTAAGCTTCCGGCTGTGAACGAAAAAACCGCCTTGACGGGCGGTTTTTTCGAAAGGTTCAGTAGAGTTGGCGCTCTATGAACCGAGGTAACTGGCTTAAAGGGAGCGCAGTCACCAAAACTGTTCGTTTAGTTTAGCCTTAACTGGCGTATAACTTCAAGACTAACTCCCTAAATCAGTTACCAGTGGCTGCTGCC
>NZ_LFZQ01000044.1:0-458 GCF_001990725.1 Acinetobacter genomosp. 33YU
AAAGAATTGACGTCATATGTATACAAATCTATTAGACATACTCGTGTTTTACCTTTCCCTAAATCAATACAAAGAATTATCTTGTTTACGGTTAAAGTTAGAATTGTTTCAATTCAGCGTTTTAGAAGCTGAAAACGCTTAAAAATTTCAAATGTGTTTTCTCGGAACGTCTATGCCTAAGAACTAAATTTTAGTACTCATATCCATTATTCCTATTGTCTAGATACTAAAGAACGCCATAGTTTTATTTCACTCTTTCTGATTCCTCAACATACGAAACTATTTTTACTCGTAAGGGGGGTAGATATTATGTAGCTTTAATCAGTAAAGTTCGTTTTTACTTCAACTTAAACCAAAGAAATGACATCATATGTATACAAAACTATTAGACAGACTCGGGTTTTACCTTTCCCTAAATTTATACAAAGAATAATCTTGTTTACGGTTAAAGTTAGAAT
>NZ_LFZQ01000045.1:0-261 GCF_001990725.1 Acinetobacter genomosp. 33YU
TCCTTTCCGCTTCCTCGCTCACTCAGTCGCTACGCTCCTGCCGTTCGGCTGCGGCGAGCGGTCGCAACGCGCACATAACGACATAGAGCAGACAGCACGGAGAGGGAGAAGGCAGCACAGCGGCCGTTTTTCCATAGGCTCCGCCCCCCTGACGAGCATCACAAAAATCTGACGCTCAAGCCAGAGGTGGCGAAACCCGACAGGACTATAAAGATACCAGGCGTTTCCCCCTGATGGCTCCCTCGTGCGCTCTCCTGTTCC
>NZ_LFZQ01000046.1:0-387 GCF_001990725.1 Acinetobacter genomosp. 33YU
CTTCCTAAGCCAAACAAAGTACACTCAAGACATTCTAAGCAAGTTTGGAATGAAGGATGCCAAACCCATCAAGACACCCATGGGAACCAATGGGCATCTCGACCTCGACACGGGAGGTAAGTCCGTGGATCAAAAGGTATACCGGTCGATGATAGGTTCATTACTTTATTTATGTGCATCTCGACCGGATATTATGCTTTCCGTATGCATGTGTGCAAGATTCCAAGCCGACCCTAAGGAAGTTCACCTTAGGGCCGTAAAACGAATCTTGAGATATTTAGTTCATACACCTAAGTTAGGCCTTTGGTACCCCAAGGGATCCACCTTTGAGTTAATAGGTTATTCGGATGCTGATTTGGCAGGGTGTAAAATTGATAGGAAAAGCAC
>NZ_LFZQ01000047.1:0-285 GCF_001990725.1 Acinetobacter genomosp. 33YU
ATTAGTAACTTGACTGTTTACTGTTGGTACCGTTGGATCGGTAGTATCAATTACTAATTCATCTGTCGTTACATCAGTACTTGTGTTTCCTGCTGCATCAGTAGCGGTTACACTTACATCATACGTTCCTTCTGGAATCTCATTTCCTGTTGGAATTGTTAATGTCCATGTTCCATCACCATTGTCTACTAAGTTTCCGTCTCCTTCTGTATATGTTACTCCATTTACCGTTACCGTTATCGTATCTGCTGAATCTGCTGTTCCTGTGATTACCGGTGTAGTATC
>NZ_LFZQ01000048.1:0-389 GCF_001990725.1 Acinetobacter genomosp. 33YU
TAGGCAAATCATAACCCCACAAAGGTTGTAATTCAAGACAACAATACAACCTTTAATTAAAAAACCTCTCACCTTTAGATATGAAGATCTGAGGATCTTCATATCTAAAGATAGCAACAACCGCATGTTTCACTTGATGTTCAGTCAAACTGTGGAAACCGTTAAAAATCCTCTCACCTTACGTGAAAAATCCTCTCACCTTTAGCAATTTTTTTCCATAATTTTCAGGTAATTGAAGCGAGCTAAGTTTTTAAGTTTTTAAGATCAAGAAGAAAATATAAGGCTTTTAATGCACAGCGTCTGTGGATAACTCAGCATAAATCCAGAGGATAGATCCGTCTGGCCTCCCTGAGCACTGCACCACCAAAAATTGAGCAAATATTAACCTT
>NZ_LFZQ01000049.1:0-276 GCF_001990725.1 Acinetobacter genomosp. 33YU
TTGATTTTAAAGAAATAGAAAACAAAAAGCCGAGCAAGAATTCAATTGCAGGAGAAAATGAAATAATACTCAATGAAAATCAAAGAGCAAACTAGGAAGCTAGCCGCAGGTTGCTCAAAACACTGTTTTGAGGTTGTAGATAGAACTGACAGAGTCAGTAACATATACCTACGGCAAGGCGAAGCTGACGTGGTTTGAAGAGATTTTCGAAGAGTATTAATTTACATAAATAGCCAGTGTTTGATAGGGTTTGAGTAGAATTTTCTCAGACACTTC